>NZ_NTVM01000013.1:0-13047 GCF_002558005.1 Bacillus sp. AFS012607 | reverse complement strand
TGCTATCTTTTTTATTTTTTTGTATGACAAATCATTTATTTCTTTTCGTTCTATCTGTCAAATTTATTTCCTGTTCACGTTTACCATATAACTGATTAATTTCATTTGCTACTGCATCTAAATATGAATCGGAAAAAATAGGCTTCTTTTCTTTAGACATATGGGTCTCCTTTGTGGATTTTTTAGTATTCATTATGTATATTTCTCAGCGGATTATGCGCAATCATTTTAATTTTTTTCTTATTAAAAATTTTTGTTTACTTTTTGAAAATAAAGGAGTATTATAATCCACAGTTTCAATTTTCTAAATCGCTGAAACCGCATGGTACGGGGGACCCGTTTTTACGGATTAGTACATAATCCGATGGGGTGAATCCTTGAAAAAGGTAGGGCTACTCATAGGCCCGAATCCGACAGCTAACCTCGTAAGCGTTATATTGAGAAGGAAGGTGGAGCTTGTGCGACAAAAAAAATAATGTCTACAAGTCTATTTCGCTATGGCTTGTAGACATTTTTTGTTTTCTGAAGAAATAGTTTACTGGCTGTAACAAGCAGAAAAGTTCGTACAAAATTATTGGAGAGTGGACAGCATTGGTTTCATCTATTAAAAGATTTTTAATTGGAAGACCGTTAAAATCAACGGAGCTTGGAGAACAAAAGCTTAATAAAACGAAAGCTTTAGCTATTTTATCTTCTGACGCATTGTCATCAGTTGCTTACGGTCCAGAGCAAATTTTAATTGCTTTAGCAGGTGTTGGAGCGATCGCCTATTGGTATTCCATTCCGATCGCTGTTGGGGTATTAGTATTATTGACAGCCCTTATTTTATCTTATCGTCAAATTATTTTTGCTTATCCGCATGGCGGGGGAGCGTATGTTGTATCAAAAGAAAATTTAGGGATGAATCCAGGCTTAATTGCTGGAGGATCTTTATTAGTTGACTATATTTTAACTGTTGCGGTAAGTGTGTCCGCGGGTACAGATGCAATTACTTCTGCGTTTCCTAGCTTACATGCACATAACGTAATTATTGCGGTTATATTTGTTATATTAATTACGATATTAAATTTAAGAGGAGTAACGGAATCAGCTTCCGTGCTAGCATATCCTGTTTATTTATTCGTTTTAGCACTATTTATATTAATTGGTGTGGGCATATATAATATTTTAACTGGTCATGTTTCACCTACTTTACATGCGCCGATTGGAACACCAGTTGCAGGAATTAGTTTATTTTTATTACTAAGAGCATTTGCATCAGGTAGTTCTGCTTTAACAGGTGTTGAAGCAATTTCAAATGCAATTCCGAACTTTAAAGATCCTGCGCCAAACAATGCTGCAAAAACATTGCTTGCAATGGGTGCATTACTTGCTGTGTTATTTTCAGGAATTGTATTTTTAGCTTATTATTACGGAGTGACTCCGAGTAAAGAAGTAACAGTTGTTTCTCAAATTGCTGAACAAACATTTGGACGTAATTTCATGTACTATTTCATACAAGGTACAACAGCTTTAATATTAATTCTCGCTGCTAATACAGGCTATTCTGCATTTCCTTTATTAGCGGTTAACCTTGCAAAAGATAAATTCATACCGAGAATGTTTACGATTAGAGGAGACCGTTTAGGTTACTCAAACGGTATTATTATACTTGGAGTTGCTTCGATTATTTTAATTGTAGCTTTCCAAGGACAAACAGAACATTTAATTCCACTATATGCAGTAGGTGTATTTATTCCATTTACACTTTCTCAAACAGGGATGGTATTAAAATGGCTTCGGGAAAAACCTGAAGGATGGGCTTTAAGATTAACGGTTAATTTAATTGGTGCAGTTATTAGTTTTATCGTAATGAGCATGTTCTTTTTAACTAAATTTGCACAAGTTTGGTCGATACTTATTTTCTTACCTGCAATCATCTTCTTATTCCACAGAATTAAGAAGCACTATGATGCGGTAGGTGATCAGTTAAGTTTAAAAACTTGTGAACCACTTGTTCCGATTAAGGGAAATGTAATCGTCGTTCCGGTAGCTGGTATGACTCACGTAGTAGAAAATTCATTGAACTATGCTAAGGCTCTTTCGGCAGATCAAGTTATTGCTGTATATGTTGCTTTTGACAGGGAAGAGGAAAAGAAATTTGAAGAGAAATGGAAAAAGTGGCAACCTGAAGTTAGGCTTGTTACATTACATTCTCATTATAGAAGTATTATCCAGCCGCTAACGAAGTTCATCGATACAGTGCAATATAAGGCAAGTGAATCGAATTACCGCGTTACGGTCGTTATACCACAGTTCATTCCGAAAAAAGGTTGGCATAACATTCTTCATAATCAATCCAGTTTACTCATACGTGCGTATTTACTTTATAAAAGAAATGTTGTTATTACGACAGTTCCATATCATTTGAAAAAATAAGAAGATTTTTTAAGGATAGCTTCGTGAAAATGAAGCTATCCTTTTTGTGTATATGCTATGCATAATTGCATATGGGCTCGAAAATTATATTTATATAATTTTATCAGTTATTTTCAAGTAGTGTTTTCTGTTGTGATATGTAGATATTTCAATCTATAAAGTGAATCGGATTATATTTTGAAATAAGGACACGAAAGCTTGAAAATAAAGGGAATGAAAATACTTCTTTACGTTATATAAACAGCTGTGTTTAAATGACCTTACAGTACAAAACATATATGAAAACAAAACGAAATTTCATATTTACGTATGTTGTTTAGTTTAAAATGAATAATATTTTTATGTAATATATTCACTGTGTGAATGTGGGGATTTCGATGAAATAGAAAATTTATACAATATTATTCATACTAAACACATATGAAAAATAATAAAATGTTTTGTGACGATAAGTAAGTACTGTAGCAATACGAGAGAGGTGGTTCGTACATGGATCGCGGTGAGAACGTTCTCTATTTTAACCATCTCAAATTATAGGTAAGAAAATAGAATAATAAAATGCGATAGTAATAGTTGCTAATACATAGGAGGAGTTAAAGTGAAAAAGACTTTAATTACAGGGTTATTGGTTACAGCAGTATCTACGAGTTGCTTCATTCCTGTAAGCGCTTACGCTAAGGAGGGGCAGACGGAAGTGAAAACAGTATATGCACAAAATGTAATTGCTCCAAATACATTATCCAATTCAATTAGAATGTTAGGATCACAATCACCTCTTATTCAAGCATATGGATTAATTATTTTACAACAGCCAGATATTAAGGTAAATGCGATGAGTAGCTTAACGAATCATCAAAAGTTTGCAAAGGCGAATGTACGAGAATGGATTGATGAATATAATCCGAAGCTAATTGACTTAAATCAAGAGATGATGAGATACAGCACTAGATTTAATAGCTATTATAGTAAGCTCTATGAATTAGCAGGAAACGTAAATGAAGATCAGCAAGCAAAAGCAGATTTTATGAGTGCATATGGAAAATTACAATTGCAAGTACAAAGCATCCAAGAGAGTATGGAGCAAGATTTATTAGAGTTAAATCGATTTAAAACAGTATTAGACAAAGATAGTAACAACTTATCAATTAAAGCCGATGAAGCAATAAAAACACTGCAAGGATCAAGTGGAGATATTGTGAAATTAAGAGAAGATATTAAAAGAATTCAAGGTGAAATTCAAGCTGAATTAACTACTATTTTGAATAGACCTCAAGAAATCATTAAAGGTTCTATTAATATTGGTAAACAAGTATTTACAATCACAAATCAAACTGCACAAACGAAAACAATCGATTTTGTTTCTATCGGTACTTTAAGTAATGAAATTGTAAATGCTGCAGATAGTCAAACGAGGGAAGCAGCTCTTCGCATTCAACAAAAGCAAAAGGAGTTATTGCCACTTATTCAAAAGTTATCACAAACTGAAGCAGAGGCGACTCAAATTACATTCGTTGAAGATCAAGTAAATAGCTTTACAGAATTAATTGATCGTCAAATTACAACTTTAGAAACGTTATTAACGGATTGGAAAGTTTTAAATAATAATATGATTCAAATTCAAACAAATGTCGAAGAAGGCACGTATACAGACAGTAGTTTACTTCAAAAACATTTCAATCAAATTAAAAAAGTAAGTGATGAAATGAATAAGCAAACAAATCAATTTGAAGATTACGTTACAAACGTTGAAGTACATTAAACAGAAAAATAATTAGCGATATAGGGAGAGAAGAAAAATGACAAAAAAACCTTATAAAGTAATGGCTCTATCAGCACTTATGGCAGTATTTGCAGCAGGAAATATTATGCCGGCTCATACGTATGCAGCTGAAAGTACAGTGAAACAAGCTCCAGTTCATGCGGTAGCAAAAGCTTATAATGACTATGAAGAATATTCATTAGGACCAGAAGGCCTAAAAGATGCAATGGAAAGAACAGGTTCAAATGCTTTAGTAATGGATCTGTACGCTTTAACAATTATTAAACAAGGTAATGTTAACTTTGGAAATGTATCGTCTGTTGATTCGGCTTTAAAAGGGAAAGTAATTCAGCACCAAGATACAGCTAGAGGAAATGCGAAGCAATGGTTAGATGTATTAAAACCACAGCTTATTTCAACGAATCAAAATATCATTAACTACAATACGAAATTCCAAAACTATTATGATACTTTAGTTGCTGCAGTTGATGCAAAGGATAAAGCGACTCTTACGAAAGGCTTAACTAGATTATCAAGTAGTATTAATGAAAATAAAGCACAAGTGGATCAGTTAGTAGAAGACTTGAAGAAATTCCGAAATAAAATGACTTCGGATACGCAAAACTTCAAGGGTGATGCAAATCAAATTACATCTATATTAGCTAGTCAAGATGCAGGAATTCCGCTATTACAAAATCAAATTACAACGTACAATGAAGCAATTAGTAAATATAATGCAATTATTATCGGTTCATCTGTTGCGACAGCTCTAGGACCAATTGCAATTATCGGTGGTGCAGTAGTTATTGCTACGGGCGCAGGAACACCGCTAGGAGTAGCATTAATTGCAGGTGGTGCAGCAGCTGTAGGCGGTGGTACAGCTGGAATCGTATTAGCGAAGAAAGAGCTTGATAATGCACAAGCAGAAATTCAAAAGATAACAGGACAAGTTACAACTGCGCAATTAGAAGTAGCTGGATTAACGAACATTAAAACACAAACAGAGTATTTAACAAATACAATTGATACTGCAATTACAGCGTTACAAAATATTTCAAACCAATGGTACACAATGGGATCAAAATATAATTCTTTACTTCAAAATGTGGATTCAATTAGTCCAAACGACCTTGTTTTCATTAAAGAAGATTTAAACATTGCGAAAGATAGCTGGAAAAATATTAAAGACTATGCAGAAAAGATTTATGCTGAAGATATTAAAGTAGTAGATACGAAAAAAGCATAATTGAATACAAATCGTTAGAGCGTTAAGTGTTGATGAATGATTTGAAGCTCCTGTTCAGTTGTGAGCAGGAGCTTTTTATACTCTTATAAAGAAAATAGGTGAAAAGTATGCAGAAAAGATTTTATAAAAAATGTCTTTTAGCGGTAATGATTGCTGGGGTGGCAACGAGTAACGTATCTCCTTTACATCCTTTTGCAGCAGAACAAAATGTAAAGGTACTACAAGAAAATGTGAAAAACTATTCTCTTGGACCAGCTGGATTCCAAGATGTAATGGCACAAACGACATCGAGTATATTTGCAATGGATTCATATGCAAAATTAATTCAAAATCAACAAGAGACGGATTTAAGTAAAATAAGTTCGATTAATAGTGAATTTAAAGGGAATATGATTCAGCATCAAAGAGATGCAAAAATTAATGCAGCATATTGGTTAAATAATATGAAGCCTCAAATTATGAAAACGGATCAAAATATTATAAATTACAATAATACTTTTCAATCGTATTATAACGACATGTTAATAGCGATTGATCAAAAGGATAGCGGAAAATTAAAAGCGGATTTAGAAAAGTTGTATGCGGATATTGTAAAGAATCAAAATGAGGTAGATGGATTATTAGGAAATTTGAAAAGTTTTCGCGATAGAATGGCGAAAGATACAAATAGTTTCAAAGAGGATACAAATCAGTTAACAGCGATATTGGCAAGTACGAATGCTGGTATTCCAGCTCTAGAGCAACAAATAAATACATATAACGATTCGATTAAAAAGAGTAATGATATGGTCATTGCTGGTGGCGTACTTTGCGTAGCGCTAATAACATGTCTTGCTGGCGGGCCGATGATTGCGGTTGCAAAAAAAGATATCGCAAATGCAGAAAGAGAGATAGCTAATTTAAAAGATAGAATTTCAGGAGCACAAGCAGAAATCGTAATTTTGACTGATGTAAAAAATAAAACAACAAACATGACGGAAACAATTGATGCAGCAATTACAGCACTACAAAACATATCAAACCAATGGTATACAGTAGGTGCAAAATATAATAATTTACTACAAAACGTAAAAGGAATTAGTCCGGAAGAGTTTACGTTTATAAAAGAAGATTTACATACAGCGAAAGATAGCTGGAAAGATGTAAAGGATTATACAGAAAAATTACATGAAGGTGTGGCAAAGTAAACAGTGGGCTAGTTCCGCTGTTTATTTTTATTCCGTTTTTTTGTGAGAGTTGAACTTGTAATTTTATATATAAGTTTTCATGTGTTTTATCCATGTGTGTATAAAAAATCTTTTTGTTATCGCTCCCTTTGATAGAATCCATTTTCACATAGGTTTTTTACCGAATTTTTTAAAAATTAAATTTTACGGCTTGATAATTCGTTTAAAATGATTTAATCTTATGTCAAATGATATATTTATCTATCAAAAATGCTTTTATAAAGATAAAGGAGTGATTGAGAATGTTAAACGCCCCATTGATGGTAAGCCTTTAGGTGCAACCACATTGAAAAGATTGGGAAGAAATGAGTGAGCTTTCACAATAAAGAACTCTATAACTTTATGTAGTGTTTGATGCCCTTTGATTAGATTTTTTTAAAAAACAAACCAATATTAATTGAATCAAAGTTTAGAAATTAAATATATGAGTAGTAGAAAAAAGCCATTAGTTGTTATCATGTCTTGATGAAAAACATAAAAAATAGGCAAGAAAAATTCTGAGAAAACCTGTTCAGAAAGTATGGTATGAAAGCAAGTTAGTGATGGGAATTCAAAACCAATTTGATAAAAGTGAGGTAAATAATATGACTTTTGAAGAAAAATTACAAGCATATGCAGAACTTACGGTGAAAATCGGTGTGAATATTCAACCAGGGCAATACTTATTAGTCAATACATCAGTGGATGCATTGGATTTCGCCCGTATAGTTGTGAAAGAGGCTTATAAGGCTGGGGCAGGGCGTGTTCATGTTAATTTCTCGGATGAAGAAATGGAACGTGCTTACTTTGATTATGCCTCAGATGAAGAATTTAATCGCTTCCCAGAGTGGATAGTCAAAATGAATGATGAGCTGATCGAATGTAAAGGAGCATTATTAATGATAGATGCTACAGATCCTGATAAATTTACAGGTATTTCATCTAATCGTCTAGCTACCTATCAAAAGGTAGCAGGAGCTGCTCTGAGCAACAATCGCAACGCCGTAATGAAGGATTCAGTAGCTTGGTCTATGGTAGCAGTTCCTTCACCAAAGTGGGCATCGAAGGTGTTCCCGGATTTAGCAGCTGAGGATCAAGTACCAGCATTATGGGAGGCTATTTTTAAAGCTGTTCGTATTGGTGAAGGCAGTGCTATTGAAAAATGGCGTGAACATGTAAAAAATTTAGAATCTCGTGCGGTCCTACTGAACAATAAAAAATATATAAAGCTTCACTATACAGCGCCAGGTACTGATTTAACAATTGCATTAGCACCACAGCATAAATGGATTACTGGAGGTGGTAAAACTCCTGATGATACTATCTTTATGGCTAATATGCCGACCGAAGAGGTTTATACGTTACCGATGAAACAAGGTGTAAATGGCTATGTAAGCAATACAAAACCATTAGTTTCTCAAGGGAATATTATCGACGGCTTTAAACTGACATTTGAAGAAGGAAAAATTGTTAAAGCTGAAGCACAGGTAGGACATGATTTATTACAGGAGCTTATTAATGTGGATGAAGGCTCGTGCTATTTAGGTGAGATAGCACTTGTACCAAATGAATCACCAATTTCAGCATCGGGAATTTTATATTTTAATACATTGTTTGATGAAAATGCATCGAACCATTTAGCGATTGGTAAAGCTTATCCAACTTGCTTAGAGGATGGAAGAGATTTAGAAAACGATCAGCTTGAAACGTTAGGTGCAAATATTTCAGTAACACATGAGGATTTTATGATTGGCAGCAGTGAGATGGACATCGACGGTATTCTACCAGATGGAACTGTAGAACCAATTTTCCGTAAAGGTAGCTGGGCATTTTAAGTTTTTAATTTGAAGAAAGGAGTAGAGTGGATGAAACGGTTACTAAGCATAATTGGTGCAACTATATAGGGGGTTCATCTGCTTTTGCTTAGGCTGAAAACTACCTCTTTAATTAGAAGTAAAATACATTCAAAGGAGATAGGCCAATGAATTTCTGGGAAGTTGTTTTGATAGTAGTGAATTTTAGTCTATTGAGTTGGATACTGTTAATAGGCAGAGAAACGAAAAAGTGGTCTAAATTAGCTACTTTGATTGCCGTTGTAATGGTTACAGTTCAGTTATTGGCAGAAGGTTTTAGGTGGCAGATGATTCCGGCATATGTATCCCCAGTTATCTTAATTTTATGCTATTTATTAACTGGGCGGAAAAAGGGCTGTAGAAGTTGGGGGATATTCATAGTTAAGACCTCGTTGCTATGTATCTATTTGTCTGTAGCAGTGGCGCTACCCTTACTTATGCCAGTATTTTCATTTGAAGAACCAACCGGCCCACATAGGATCGGTACGAAGGTATATCATTGGATTGATCATCAGAGAAATGAACCATATTCGAAAAATCCAACCGATCGGCGCGAACTGATGGTGCAAATTTGGTATCCTACAGCTGAAAAAAGTAAGGGGGATCCAGAACCTTATATTCGTAACATAAATGAGCTTTCCAAGGGATTGGAAAAAACATTGTCCATTCCTGCATTTGCATTCAGCCACATGGAATTGGTAAAATCTCATTCGTTTATGGATTTACAACTCTCAGATTCAGAGAATCATTATCCCATATTACTTTTCTCTCATGGTTTTAATGGTTTTCGTAATCAAAACACGTTTCAAGTTGAGGAGTTGGCTAGTCAAGGATATATTGTTCTAAGTATCGATCATACCTTTGATGCTGCAGCTACCGTCTTTCCAGATGGTCGAACTGCTTACGTACAGCCCATCAATTTAACTGATGAAGGGGATAGCCACATAAAATTATGGGAGGAAGATGTCAGCTTTGTCCTTAATCAGATAGAGAAACTTAATCAAAACGATGAGACCGGCTTCTTTACAGGAAGAATGGATACTTCGCGAATTGGAATGTTTGGTCACTCTTACGGTGGAGCTACCGCAGCACAAATACTTGCAAAAGATTCTCGTGTCAAAGCAGCTATCAATATGGATGGTACATTGTATGGAGAAATCTTTCCTGAAAGTGGAATTGGAAAACCATTTCTACTCATGAGTGCAGAAGAGCCTGATGAAGCAGATCCCTATGAAGTGAGGGAGCGATATGGACGTGGGTTAGCTGGTGGTGGTATGTCAATGGTCATACCTCATACGGATCATACAAGCCTCACTGATTTACATTTGTTCTCCCCTCTGTTGCAGAGCCCAGGTGAAAATCCAAAGGAAGTTCATCGTATTATCAACGAATTCAGCCTGGCATTTTTTGACCAGTATGTAAAACAGAAGGATGACGGCTCAACCCTTAAAAGGCTGATGACCAAATACCCGGAAGTGAATTTTAAAGTAAACCGATAACTTTATGCAGAAAGAAGCTTCATTATAAAACATTCAGTAATTAAATGAAGTGCAACCGGATTTAATAAAAGTAGAAAAATTACTATAAGTATTAATGCGTCATGAAAAATAGTTTAAAAAACCTAGATAAGGTAATCAATTTCTCTACTAAGAAAGCGATTCGAACCATTTCCTTTGGTTCTTGTATTTATTACATTAAATAATTTAATTTCTTCATCGTTATCTAAATAATGAAATGCTAAAAATGAAACATTCAAAGTACTATCAGTTTCAGTAATATAATTCTTTTTGAAAAGCTACATTCAGCATCTGGACACTTTATTTGAGATTGTTTATTATAATATCAAATGATATATTTTTCTATCAAAAATGACGAATTTATACAGAAAAAGGGAGAGATTGACGATGAAGAAAGACTTGTCAGCGTTGAAGGAAGCGAGATTTAATGCAATTCTTGATTCGGCTACTATATTGCTTGTTGAAAATCCTACTGCTTCGATGAATGAAATTGCGGAATATGCGGGAATTGGAATTGCTACACTCCATCGCTACGTCGAAAGCAGGGAGAAATTGATGCTGTTCTTAGGCCATCGGGCTATACAACTGGTAAGTGATACTGTAAACCAGATTCCACTGGATGAGGAAAGAAGCGAAAACTATATCCCGGAACTCATTGAAGCGTTAATCCCTTTAGGTGACAAAATCTATTTTCTAGGTCATGATGCATCTGTATTTAACAACAAAGAATTAGGTAAAGCAGAAGAGAAGCTGAGGGAACCCTTACGACGCGTTATTGAGCTGTTACAACAAAGAGGTTATTTTCAGCAAACGGTTAGCAGCGAATGGATTTTGAATACGCTTTATGCTCTGCTTTTCCATACTTGGGAACAGGTACATGAAGGAAATGTGGCTAAAAAATCTGCTGCAGAGCTTGTTTTAAATACATTTTATTATGGTTTTAAAGCTAAGGATGATTTGAGAGGTAAGTGAACTGATTCAAATCCATGATAATTAATATCAATAATACAGAAAGCGAAAAGGAGGACTGGGAAATGAATCAAATCTCTATTGTAAAGGCTGTTCATCAATCCATGGTCGGCGCCCAGTTAAATGTAATGGCATTGGAATACATGGCGTTTCCACTTGCAGGATCTGAGGAGAAGAACACAGTCGAAGGGACATTTTGTAAGCTCTGGCGGCAGGAGAACAACCGTTTTAGTCATCAATACGCTTATGAAGCTCAAATGGACGGGAAAACTTTAGGGATGATTACTTGCTATCCCATACCCGTTTTAAACCGTCTTGCCTGGTCCACTTTTAAACAGCTGCTTTCATTCCGAAAGCTGGGTTTTGTTATTTATAACATTTTGAATATCAAAATGCTTTATTCCATGTTTACCTTGAAGGAGGGAGAAGATGACGAGTTTCACATCGGAACAATTGCCTTATTGCCCGAAAGTCGAGGACTAGGGATAGGTACCAGACTACTTAAGTTTGCCGAGGAACAAGCTTCCCTGCAAGGCTTTGCCAAATGCTCTCTGACGGTAAAGAAAGAGAATCAACTTGCCATTAAATTGTATCAGAGGATAGGCTACCAGATTACAGGCGAAATTAATAAACCAAAGTTATCGTTGTACAGAATGGTCAAAAACGTAGAATCTTACAACCGTTTATAAAAAAATTGTACCGTATCAGGGTACCGCCACATACCTATCAACCGAAATATTCTGAATTATCAACAAAATAAAAATGAACTTTTTGTTACAAGTTAATACAAAATTTCGTTCTAGAGGCACTAAAAAATTTTAGCTTGATAGTGATGGGATGGGGCCTCTATATAAAAAAACACAGTTTACACTCAAACTGTGTTTTTCGACGTACAATGATTTATCAACATCTCTTATTATTCTTTAAAATCTGCAACAGAACCAGGATTTCCCCTCAAAGTATAAATTCCAAGGGGAACCGTTTTTTTTATTTACTTATATACGTACAGCTGTACCACTGACAGCAACCATTAACATTCCATCACGAACAACTTCGTAATCTACGTCAATACCAACGATAGCGTTCGCACCTTTTTCTTTTGCAAGTTCTTTCATTTCGCCCATTGCAATATCACGAGCGTCTTTTAGCTTACTTTCATAAGCACCAACACGGCCACCGACAACATCACGAACGGAAGCGAATACATCGCGGACAATATTTGCACCCATAATAGCTTCACCATTTACAATATCAATATACTCAATAATCTCTTTACCTTGAATTCCAGAAGTTGTTGTTACAATCATGACTGACACTCTCCTAATATCTTATAATTTTTGATTAGCTTTCTTATGCCATAGAAAAAGTATTTTTGGCACCAGAAACAAGTCTAGTTTCTTACAGAATGAAACCAAGGCAATTGTTTAACATGTGTATCGCTATAACATATGCAATGGATCTTTTAGAAATAAGATAAGCCGCAGTAAGTATCAACGATCCAGGTAAATAAATAGCAATATCCGAAAGTTGGTTCGTATGAAGAAGTGTAAAAATCATAATCGAAATGATAGATGCAATAGCAGTACCAATATGGTAAGAAAAACGATTTATTAATATGTGACGAAACACAATTTCTTCAAGTATTGGACCCAGAATACCAAATACAAGCAATGTAAATACAAGAGGTACCTCCGCACCCGTTTCAAGGAGCTGCTCTTGGTTCTCTGGTTGACCAGTTGCTAGAAAACGCATAACACACTGTTCCACAATTACCGTAAATAAAACTACCATAGGAATACTTACTATTTTCAAAATTGTCTTCTCTTTAAAATAAGTAAAACTTTCAATAATTTCTTTCCTAAAGAAAATGATTCCTACAATAGCAGGTACAGTAAAACCGATGGCACTAAGAACAAATTCTGATTCAACTAAATTGACATTAGCTAAAAGTGATATGCCAAATAATATGTACAAGCCAATTTGAAATGGTACAAACATTGTAAAGATTATGAGCATAATGATTTCTTTTTTATTCATTTTTATAAAGTTCACTGTATTGCCCCCATCGCTATCAAGCTAA
>NZ_NTVM01000133.1:0-233 GCF_002558005.1 Bacillus sp. AFS012607 | reverse complement strand
GGCATCATATTTGGTGGTTGGTTGTTATCCATAATTGGCATTATATTTGGCATTTGAATATTTGGCGGTATGACTTGTGGAATAACTACATTTTCTTTCGATACATTTGGTGATACTATATTCCCTACGTTTTCTTTCTTCACTTGTGGTGACACTATATTCCCTACATTTTCTTTTTTCACTTGCGGTGACACTATATTCCCTACATTTTCTTTCTTCACTTGCGGCGATAT
>NZ_NTVM01000132.1:398-529 GCF_002558005.1 Bacillus sp. AFS012607 | reverse complement strand
CTTGAAAAGTATATGGAAATCAGATATAACAAATATGCTCCAGGGAAAGAATTGAAAAATGTGTTTTTATCGAAATATAAACATACTGCACAACCTCTTTCAGTTAGAGCTATCCAAGATATAGTAGAAAA
>NZ_NTVM01000132.1:0-361 GCF_002558005.1 Bacillus sp. AFS012607 | reverse complement strand
CCTCATAAATTAAGACATACATTGGCAAATAAATTATATATGGAAGAAAAAGATTCATTACAAGTAATGCAGCAACTTGGGCATACCAGTCAAGATACAGCTTTGCTATATACACAACTTGGNNACTATTAAAGATAGTTTAGGCAGAATAGGAAAGAATAAAGAATAAGGGTTTAGCAATTTTGTATTGCTGAACCCTTATTCTTTCCCTATCCAAAAACAACAAGGGCAAGGGTTTAAATATTATATATATTTCTCTTGAAATGTAGTTTTATTGTATAAAAAATACATAATATAAATTTTACATTAATTGGTTTATAAAAACATTTCATATTTACTACATTTGCTTCTTTTTACTATT
>NZ_NTVM01000131.1:0-207 GCF_002558005.1 Bacillus sp. AFS012607 | reverse complement strand
TTCAGTTTTCAAAGAACTAATGGTGGAGCCTAGCGGGATCGAACCGCTGACCTCCTGCGTGCAAGGCAGGCGCTCTCCCAGCTGAGCTAAGGCCCCAAACAAGTATCGGGAAGACAGGATTTGAACCTGCGACCCCCTGGTCCCAAACCAGGTGCTCTACCAAGCTGAGCCACTTCCCGAAAGAAAACGCGCCCGAGAGGAGTCGAA
>NZ_NTVM01000130.1:0-289 GCF_002558005.1 Bacillus sp. AFS012607 | reverse complement strand
AAGCCAGAGCAACCAGAAGCACCACAAAAGCAGGTACCGGAACAACCAAAAGTAACCGAAAAACCTGTCATTCCTCAACTAGAGAAACCACAACAGATTGTTATGAAACCACAACTAGAACAAACGCCAAAGAAAATCGAAACGTATCTTCCGACAACAGGCGGTAAAGCCGAAAATCCATACATAAAACGGATCGGTCTTGTATGTGTCGTACTTGGCTCAATTGGAGCTGTATTTGCAGTAAGAAACCGTAAGAAAGCTCAATCATGATATGAAAGAATATGAAGCT